>NZ_JAKLTL010000039.1:0-1109 GCF_022012315.1 Acinetobacter sp. ME22 | reverse complement strand
CCTGGGTCCATTGCGATTGGGTGGATCAATTCTACTGACATTTCTACGTTGTCACCAGGCATAACCATTTCAACACCCTCTTGAAGAGAGATTGCACCAGTTACGTCAGTTGTACGGAAGTAGAACTGTGGACGGTAGCCATTAAGGAATGGAGTGTGACGACCACCTTCGTCTTTAGAAAGTACGTATACTTCTGCGTCGAATTTAGTGTGCGGCTTGATTGTACCTGGCTTAGCAAGTACTTGACCACGTTGTACGTCTTCACGTTTAGTACCACGTAGAAGAATACCACAGTTCTCGCCCGCACGACCTTCGTCAAGAAGTTTACGGAACATTTCAACGCCAGTTACTGTAGTTGTTTGAGTATCACGGATACCCACGATTTCTACAGATTCACCAACTTTGATGATACCCGCTTCTACACGACCAGTAACTACTGTACCACGACCAGAGATAGAGAATACGTCTTCGATTGGCATCAAGAATGCTTTATCGATAGCACGTTCTGGTTCTGGAATGTAAGAGTCAAGCGCTTCAACAAGAGCAAGAACTGAAGACTCACCGTACTGACCAGCGTCGCCATTAAGCGCAGCAAGAGCAGAACCACGGATCACTGGAGTGTCATCACCTGGGAAGTCATAAGTAGAAAGAAGTTCACGAACTTCCATTTCTACTAATTCAAGTAATTCTTCGTCGTCAACAAGGTCGCATTTGTTTAAGAATACGATGATGTAAGGTACACCTACTTGGCGAGAAAGAAGGATGTGTTCACGAGTTTGTGGCATTGGACCGTCAGTCGCAGCACATACAAGGATCGCACCGTCCATCTGAGCAGCACCAGTAATCATGTTTTTAACATAATCGGCGTGTCCTGGGCAGTCTACGTGCGCGTAGTGACGAATTGGAGAATCGTATTCTACGTGTGAAGTATTAATGGTAATACCACGTGCTTTTTCTTCAGGAGCTGAGTCGATTTGTGAGTAATCTTTCGCTTCACCGCCGTAAGTTTTCGCACAGATTGTTGCGATCGCAGCAGTAAGAGTTGTTTTACCATGGTCAACGTGACCGATTGTGCCCACGTTTACGTGTGGCTTATTACGTTCAAACTT
>NZ_JAKLTL010000038.1:0-1139 GCF_022012315.1 Acinetobacter sp. ME22 | reverse complement strand
TTTAAAATGTCCTGTTTTTAATTACAACAGTCAAGAACAGGATTTAAATTTCTTTGTTCAATCACAGCTTTCTGAGCTTTACGACTTGGCATACTTTTCTTAGCACGAGTACGTTTATTCTGTTTTTCCAACTCTTCATGTTGTTGCTGAATATGGGCCAGAACTGAGCCTAATCTTTTATTCTCAACCACTTCATTCTGCTGTAATCCAGACAACTTGTTAAAAATACTGTAGTTGATCTTCTGTCCTTCATGCATGATTGCCACAGTACCATCTGGATATTCCATGAAAGTAATGTATTGCCCAACGAGCTTATGATTCATCGCTGTTGGCTCAAGCAGATAAATACATTTGTCATAAGTAATGGTCAAACTCCTCGTGACCTTACGCGGTTCCTGCCAGGTAAACACATCATCCAGCTCAGCATCAGACTCTATTAAGGGACGATGCAAATCCTTTGAGTTTCTCGCACACTTGGCGAACTTCTGGTTAAACTGCTCAATAAAGCAAGGTAACCATGCATTTGCTTCCGCAATCGAACTGATGCCTTCCAGACGCATTTCCTTAATCAAACGGTCTTGTAGTGTTCTATTCGCTCGTTCCACACGCCCTTTGGCCTGTGGTGAGTTGGCATAGATAATATCAATGTTTAACTCGCTGAGAATTCGTCCAAATTGCGTGATCTGGCTGTCCTGACTGGATTTCTGGTTCACTCTGAATACCGAATGTTTGTCACTATAAAAGGCCAGTGGCTTGCCATATTGCTCAATGTAGGCTCTGGTCGAAAGCATATAGTCAAAGGTGGTTTCAGCCTCACAAAAGCGCAGATGCAGCAGCTTTCCAGTGGCATCATCAATATAGACCAGCAAGCAGCATTTGGCAGCTCGACCTTCAAACCAGTCATGATATGAGCCATCGATCTGGATCAATTCACCGAAGCAATCACGGTTATATCTAGGCTGATATGGACGTTTCAGGCGTTTGGATCGCGGAATCCAGAGTTCATTGGCTGTCATCCAGCGTCGAACCGTTTCTACAGGAATATTCAGACCGAATATGCTGCTGAGCTTCTCATGAGCCAAGGTTGGACCAAAGCCCAGCAGATGTTCAGAAATAATGGAAAGGCATTCAGACTTTAC
>NZ_JAKLTL010000037.1:0-1265 GCF_022012315.1 Acinetobacter sp. ME22 | reverse complement strand
AACTCACAAACTCACAAACTCACAAACTCACAAACTCACAAACTCACAAACTCACAAACTCATAAACTCATAAACTCATAAACTTATAAACTCATAAACTCATAAACTCACAAACTTATAAACTCATAAACTCATAAACTAGAATCTCTAGATTCATCAATGATTTGGCCTGGATAAATTCACATTTATAGTGCTTATGCATGCTGTGTAATTGAGAGAAATATAATTCTGTAATGATTATCAAAAATTATTAGAGTTGTGTGCTTATTCTTGATAGATGTACCGCTTATTCGTGTTCCTACCGTATAACTAATCCCTATTTGTAATGAGTCATTAAGCTGGCTATTACATGGTAGTAATAAATTAGATTATTGATAAATGGTATCAATATTGATACTATTGGATTATTGTCACTATCGAGCATTTTGAATGGCAAATCTTGATCAACTTATAGAGCAAATGCGGAATAATCCAAAAAATGTCCGATATGTCGATTTACTCAAGGTTTGTAAACAGTATTTTGGTGAACCTAGACAAACGAGTGGTAGTCACACGGTATTTAAAACACCGTGGCAAGGCGATCCTCGTATTAATCTGCAAGATGATAGTGGAAAAGCTAAACCTTATCAGGTTAAGCAAGTATTGGCTGCTCTTGATAAGCTTAAAACATTGTGAGGTGTCAAATGGATAGCAAACAATATACTTACCGTGTTACATGGTCAGCAGAAGATAATGAATATGTTGGTTTATGCGCTGAGTTCCCATCATTGTCTTGGCTTGATGCGGATCAGTCTAAAGCGTTTTTAGGAATAGTAGATCTCGTTGCTGATGTTGTAGCTGATATGATCAGCAATAATGAAAAAGTTCCTACACCACTCTCTGAAAAAAAATATAGCGGACGGTTTGCTGTTCGTGTGCCATCAATGGTTCATCAAAAACTAGCCCTTGAAGCCGCAGAACGTGGTTTGAGCATGAATCGCTTAGTGTCAGCAAAATTATCTATGTAATTTAGTTTATGCTAGTGGTCTATTGGAAGTAGAAATGACTGGTAGACCACGAACAAGAATTGATGCTCAACATATCTAGTAATTTGCAAGTTGTGCTTTTGGGAAAGCTTGGATTAACAGTAGTACATCAAAATAATAAAAAGATATTTATAAATTTTTTTACAGGCTCTTGGAAAGGCTAGTTCTATTTTTTAAAATCACTCAATCACTCAATCACTCAATCACTCAATCACTCAATCACTCAATCACTCAATCACT
>NZ_JAKLTL010000036.1:0-1331 GCF_022012315.1 Acinetobacter sp. ME22 | reverse complement strand
CACTCATTTTTTTATGAATTTATCACATCATTTAGATTTAACACGCCAACAAACATTACCCTCACTCTCACATTTCAATGAACTCATTGATTTAAATTGGATCGAAGCTTGTTTAAAAGAAACAGGCAAGGCATCTATCCGAAAGAGAAAACTCCCTGCTGAACACGTGGTATGGCTGGTGATTGGTCTTGCTCTATTTCGAGATCAACCCATTTGGTATGTTGTTCAACAGTTGCAACTTGTCTTTGGTACAACGCAATATTGTGTTCCTAGTGCATCTGTACAAGCTCGACAACGTTTAGGTCTGGAACCTTTGCAGGCACTGTTTTCCACGCTTAGCCAAGCATGGTTTCAAGATTCACAGCAACAACATTCAGATTTTCATGGTCTTCGTATATGTGCAGTTGATGGTATTGTCTGGTCTATGCCACATACACAAGAAAACTTGAATCACTTTGGCTCATCGAAAGGTAAAAACGCTTCTGCTCCTTATCCTCAAGTGAGGGCAACCTGCTTGGTGAATACCAATACGCATGAAATCATCGATGCTCAACTCGGCAGTATGGATCAGGGAGAACTGACTTTAGCCAGTCAACTTAAAGCGCCTGCGCAAAGTATCACTTTATTTGATCGCGCTTATTTCTCCGCTGATTTTCTCATCAATTGGCATTCCCAAACAGAAAGCCGTCATTGGCTGATGCGAGCCAAAGATAATTTACGCTATGAAATTATAAAACAACACTCAAAACATGATGCTCACATCAGAATGCCTGTTTCACCTAGAGCGAAGAAACTGAATCCATTATTGGGAGAATATTGGGAAGCTCGTTTAATAGAAATCGAACATTTAGGCAAAACTAGACGATACATCACATCTTTAATGGATTCAAAAGCCTATCCACTCAAAGAAGTCGCGATGCTTTACGTCCAACGTTGGGAGATTGAGATGTGCTATCGGGAAATTAAAAGTGATTTACAAGATAGTCAGACGTTAAGAAGTAAGCAGCCTGATTTGGTTTATCAGGAATTATGGGGCGTATTGATTGCCTATAATGTATTGAGACGGCAGATGAGATTTATGGCTGAACGAGCCAAGGTCAGTCCATTAAAGATCAGTTTTCATATCGCATCAATGAGTATTATCAATATATTGAGGCACACGCCTTTAGAGTCAGCAGGTAATTTGCCTAGACATTTAGAGCATTTATTAGAAAGTTCAAAAATGTATGTATTACCTGAAAAAAGGCATAGGCTGTGTCCGAGAGTAGTTAAAGCAAAACCTGCAAAATATCCAAAGAAAAAATGCCAATCAGCTTAACTGACTGGCATTA
>NZ_JAKLTL010000035.1:0-1373 GCF_022012315.1 Acinetobacter sp. ME22 | reverse complement strand
TCTGATTTCAAAACATTAGAACGAGAATATGCTAAAGATGGCTTATCTGGTGATGCGTTATATCAAAAGATTAATGATGATATGTTTAACTTCGGCTGTTTTGTGGCAGGTACTTTGGTTATGACAGATAAAGGTAAAGTACCAATTCAAGATATCAAAGTCGGGGATCTGGTACTGTCCAAACCCGAAGACGGTATTGGCGAGCCTGAATTCAAACCAGTGCTCAAAACCTTTGTCCATGAAGAAAAACCGATATGGATGGTGCGAGCCAGTAAAAGCCCTAATTTTTTTGACGGTCAAGGAGAGGAGATAGATTATCAAAAATATAAACTTGTAACGGAAAACATTGACATTTTAGCGACCCCCAATCATCCAGTTTGGGTAATAGGTATCAGTAATGCAAATTGGGATATTACATTCTATGAACGCCCCCACTGGAAGCGAGTAGATGAGCTATTGCAGTATGAGCATGTAGTGAATGCCGATGGCGTGATGTACTATATTACTGATGTTCAACCACTTTATCGCTTTTCCCACCCTGATGTAGAGCCAAATCCCAACCATTACTGGTATGAGAAAAACTATGGGAAAGACTACTATGACGACTACCTGTATGGTGATTTCGAACCTGACTTAGAGGTGACAGAAGAAGACTTTAAAACGATTGGTGGAGTATTCAACCTAAATAATTATCAGCAAGAGGGACTATTAGGCGTATATGTAGAGAATATATTTGGTGATGTGAGGTTATATAATACATTACAAGATGAGCAAGGTAATTTTATTCCTTTTACCACTACTGTCTATAACATGGAAGTGGCGGATAATCACACTTATTTCATCGATGATGCCAAATTATGGGTACATAACACCAACTGTGAAGAAAAAGCATTAAAAATTTTGCTAGGTGATGCGTTATATCAAAAGATCAATGATGATATGTTTAACTTCGGCTGTTTTGTGGCAGGTACTTTAGTTACAACAGATAAAGGTAAAGTACCAATTCAAGATATCAAAGTCGGGGATCTGGTACTGTCCAAGCCCGAAGACGGTATTGGCGAGCCTGAATTCAAACCAGTACTTAAAACCTTTGTCCATGAAGACAAACCGATATGGATGGTGCGAGCTGAAAAGATTAATTATATTTTTAATAAGGAAGGTAAGCGAGTACCTTATAGTCTTCATGGTAAGGCAACCGATTCAATTGATTTTCTAGCGACTCCAAATCACCCCGTATGGGTAGTAGGAACATATGCGAGAAATGCTGATCCCCAAGTTAGCTTTTATGATAGACCGCATTGGAAAAGGGTAGATGAATTAGCTAGAAATGAAGTCGCTGTTAATGCTGATGGGGTCATGTACATTTTTATTAG
>NZ_JAKLTL010000034.1:0-1684 GCF_022012315.1 Acinetobacter sp. ME22 | reverse complement strand
GATAAAGAATCCAGCCGCCGAATCATGGTCATTGTATTTTGAGTACTGGCTTCAATTGAGATATAGACACCATTACTGCTCTTGAGCATGCCCAACATGAAATAGTTGTCGGCATAGGATTCCAGTCCACGTAACACCACTGTCACACCATCAACCGACTGGATGGTGCTTGCAATCGCCCATGCGTCTTGATCCAGTTTGCAACCATCACCATATAAGGCATGCGCACAGGTACGCTGATATTTATAGCGTGCGCCTGCACGTGCCAGACTGGTGTAATCACTTTCAAAGCTTAAAACAATCGTGGCATCGTCAGGTTTCACCGAGGTCAAACGTCCTTGCCAGAGCATGGATAAGCAACTGTTTTGATATTTATTCAGAGTGATATAGGTGACCGTTTCAAGGGCTGAACGCAGGCAGCTTTGGGCAAATTCTGAATCGGCGGCAAAGGTCACTTCCAAGGTATTTTTTTCCAGATCACTGCTGGAACTGATTGAGCCACGTTTGATTGTTAATTTGTCCCAATTGACTCCACCCACTGTGATGGCCTGATCACCCGATGTATATCGAAAGATTTCTGAGCCACGCACAAAGGTGTACAACTCTCGTCGGGTTCTTTCCCCAAAAAGTCCAAACATTTAAACCTCCAGTTCAAGAATCGGCACAGAGACTTCAACCATTCCCGCGCCCTGATAGTTCAGGGTCACACTATCCGCATCAAGGCGATGCAAACCCAAATATGAAATGCGTTGAATACTCGATGCAGCCTTATCCAAAGCAGGTGTGAGTGTCAGTTGCACGGTAGAGGCTGAGACAAAGCTTGATGCGGTAATTGTGTGTGCTGTCCAAACACCATCACACTTGATCGCAATATGCTGACGCTGATCGGCAAGCTGTTTGTATTGATCAACCTCGACAAATAAGGTGTCTGTCACAATTCCCGTGCTTTTACTGCGTAAATTGGATTCATACGTTGGCAGCCAGAATGGTCGATAACGACCTTGGCGACGAAACAGGAAATTCTTATAGTCATGAATCCGCTGCTGCCCTTTTAAGACTGCCCGATACGGTTTGCCATAGCGGGCAAAATTCCAGTCTGTACTCTGGTAAATATCGCCTATTTCATTGTCCAAAATATTCTGTTGCTGGCTGATGGTGGCTTGCATGGCATCCCCCGAATAGGTCAGTGCAAAGAAATACAGATCATCGTCTAAAAACTGCTCGGGCGTTTCAGGTTCAATGACAGGTTCATCGATTACGATAAAATCCACCGACATGAATGCATGAACACCGCTGATATTGCGAGTGATGTCTCCACTGATAAAACAGACCCGCACAGGATAAAGCTTGGCATTGTCAAAACTGACACTTTCACTGAGCTGTAAACCTGTGGACTGCACTTCAACAATTTCCAGCAGTTTGATCCCCGCATCATTCTTCAGCAGTGCCAGTGAGTTATCCCGAAAATCATAAATGCTCGTGTTGCAGGCAATAAAATCGCTATTCACATCACCGACCAGTTGACGTTCTTGATACAGTGGCACAGCCCAAAGCTGACGAATGCCACCCCATTGCACATTGAACTGCTGAGCGATGGTTTGACGTATGCTTAAAGAAGAAAAGCTCAGCGTTTGCCGAGCTTTGTCCTTGAGTGGAGTCCGTTGTTCTGTGCCGTCCGAGGCTT
>NZ_JAKLTL010000033.1:0-2532 GCF_022012315.1 Acinetobacter sp. ME22 | reverse complement strand
GTAAGCATCCAGTGAAGCCCACTTGAACTCAAGCAGGCTTCCAGTTATGCGGCAGCAGCGCTTCGATATCTTTCATTTTATGTGTTGGCAGCCTTTTCAACACATCACTGAGATAGGCATACGGATCAAGACCATTCAGCTTGGCTGACTGGATTAAAGTCATGATGTTCGCTGCCCGTTGACCACTACGCAGTGATCCTGCAAACAGCCAGTTCTTGCGACCTAAAGCCCATGGACGCATCTGGTTTTCTATCCAATTATTGTCTATTGGCAAATTGCCATCATCCAGATAACGGCTTAAGGCAGACCAGCGTTTTAGACTGTAATTGATTGCTTTTGCTGTAGGTGAACTCTTTGGTACTTTATCCTGATTTGCTTTCAACCAGTCATACAGTTGTCGCATGTTCGGTTGACTGTCCTGTTGCCTTCGCTGGTGGCGTTGTTCGGCACTACAGTCTGGTATCTCTCGTAATTCTGCCTCAATTTGGTAAAGCTGTTGAATCAATTGCAGAGCTTGTTCGGCAATGAGACTTTTACCCGTCACATGCAGCTCATGGAATTTACGACGGGCATGGGCCATACAACCCACTTCAATCATCTGACCTGAGGCAAAACGTGCCTTATAACCACTATAATCATCACAGATCAGTTGACCTTGCCAGCCTTTTAGGAAATCTTCGGCATGTTGACCTGATCGACTCGGTTGAAAGTCATAGATCACCGCCTGAATCGAGTTGTACTGTGTGGTGGCATAGGCCCAGACATAACCTTTCTTGGGTTTCTTCTCGGCAATCTGCATCACGGTCACTGGTGTTTCATCTGCATGAATCACATGTTGTTGTAATATGATCTGTTTTAAGGCTTCTGCTAGTGGTTCTAACTGTACACCACATTGACCAACCCATTCCGATAAGGTTGAGCAAGCAAGATCAACCCCGACACGCTGATAGATCAGACGTTGACGATATAAAGGTAAATGATCCGCATATTTTGAAACCAGCACATGGCTGAGCAATTCAGGTGTGGCAATGCCTTTATCAATCACATAAGCAGGCATCGGTTCTTGAATCAAGGTATCACACTGATCACAGACCCATTTGCCACGGATATGCTGTTCTTTGTAGAACTGTGCTGGTCTGAAATAGAGTTTCTCGCTCAGGTCTTCACCAATACGACGAAGCGTGCAGCCACAACTGCATTGTGTCGATGAAGGCTCATGCTCTATACGAATGATGGCTAGATGATCTGGCAGCGGTCGGCGTTTCGGTTTTATTGCTTTGGCTTCAGCCGATTTGGGTTGATCCGCATTCAGTCGTTCCAGTTCTAAATCAAAGGCTGCGATATCTTCTTCAACTGCTTCATCTAACAAGCTGATTTGTTTGGCAGTGAGGTGTTCATTCTTCTGAGCGAATTTATGCCGTTTAAACAGCGCAAGTTCATGCTCGTATTTTTGCGTGAGTACAGAGAGGTGCTGAACTTTGGCATCTAGGTGTTGATTGGATTGTTCGAGTTGTTGCTTATCTTCTACAAGTTGCTGATTCTGCATTGCCAACTGCTGGGTAAATTCCAGCAATTGTTCATGGGTCAGTTGGCTTAAATCAGGCAGCGTATTCATGACCGCAGTATGCCTGAGATCAGGTCAGGGATGAAATAGGTCGTTTGGAGGATGGTAAAATAGAGGTATCTGGTTTAGATCATTGTGACCACGTGCTGTTGTCCAATGCGCTGCCAAGCTAAACCCTGAATCAGTGCCTGTAATTGTTCCGCATTGATACTCATTGTTTCACCCTGATGAACCTTCGCCCAGTGGAACTTCCCTTGTTCCAAGCGTCGGGCACACAGCCAAATACCCAATCCATCATGCACCAGCACTTTCATACGATGGCCTCGTTTATTACAGAACAGATAGGCGCAATGGGGTTTAACACCACCAAAGGCTTTCAGGACTTGCGCAAGTGCAGTATCTGTACCTGCTCGCATATCCATGGGTTGGGTAGAGAGCCAGATTTCATCAATACGAATCATTTGATCAAGCCTTGCAGCAGAAATAGTAATTCAGTTGTTGATTCCACAGGCCACTCGATTTCAATCATTTGATATCTTTCGGAGCGTTGTTCATCATGCAGTGGAATCCTGATATGAGCAGGAGCTTTCTTCTCAGGCACAGGTGATGGAGATGTCTCTTGTTTGACTAGCATCGAGTGAACAATGACAGGAAGAAAGTCGGTCTGTGGGCTAGGCAGGCTTTTTAATGGAGGGGGCATTGATTCAGACTGGCGAATCCATTTATGCAGTAGATTAGCATTGATCTGATGTTGCATTGCCACGTTAGCCACTGATGTGTCTGGCTGCTGGCATTGTTGAATAAGCTGATGTTTGAATTCAGCTGTGAAAGTTCGGCGAGGCTTTTTTAGCGTTGGTGCACTGTCTATAACTGTCTTTAAATCCATAAATAGGTGTCCACTTATTGGTTAGTGGACACTATCGGGGGATTGATCCACTAAAAATAGTGGTGATTCACTGGAGGCTTAC
>NZ_JAKLTL010000032.1:0-4571 GCF_022012315.1 Acinetobacter sp. ME22 | reverse complement strand
CTCCATTTCGGGGTGCTTTTTTTATGCCTTTACAGGAATCCAACTGAGAGTCACTCAACAAAAGCAGCGTAATTTTTTAAAATAAAGTGATCCAGTGGATGGAGCAGAAAAATGTTTGAACAACAACCCACACTCGAATTGCTATTTCAGCAATTGGGGTTGCCCGCAGAAGCAGGGGCGATAGAAGATTTTGTCAATTCACATCAACTCGCGCAAGATGTTGAACTTGCGAATGCTGTGTTTTGGAATGCGCCACAACGTGAATTTTTACAACACCGCTATGATCAGGATGATGAATGGGCCATTGTGGTCGATGAATTAAATGAGTTACTACATACCGACGCACAGCATCCGATGTCTTAAGATAGATCGAAATAAAAAAACCTCTATTGGATATAGAGGTTTTTTTAATTTAATGAAGCTGTTTTTTTACAAGTTCAATAAACCAAACTTCTTGATGGAGTGGTTTAAATTGAGGATGGGCATGTAGAAGTTCATGGTCATATTCTGAACTATTGACATATTTACGTAGCCAATGTTTGGTCATAGCATGTTCTTTTTTCACAATTGCTGCATATGCCAAGAAGAAATAAATATCACCATAAGCTAAATGTGCCAACGGCTTTAAGATTTGCTGGGTAATCAGTGCAAATTTACTGTCTTGATTCAGCTCAAAATAAATCATATAAGCTTTGGCAAGTTGTAAAGATAAATTTATATACAGCTGCATTGGAATTTCCTCAAATTCCACACGCCCTTGTTCTAAAATCGCGAGCGCTTCATGCAGAAAATACAACTGTTCTTGACGATTGTGGCTTAAAGTCACCAATTGCAGGCGTAAATCACCACGCTCCAACGCCAGTTCTGGGCTATTGGCGCTTAAATAGAGCTGATCAGTTTCTCCAATCCGCGCAATAATCTGTTGGCTGTTCATTAACATGCTGTTTCCTCAATGGCTCATAAACAGTATATGTGGATTTTTCGATACATTTAAAGTCAGTACGGATTAACTGTAGGGACTATGACCAAATTGAGTGATTGCTACGCATCCATGCTGTGATCGATAAGCGTTGCTGTTGAGCAGCAAGAACTTCATGCAGTAAATCACTTTGAAACAGGGCGATACGATTCGGTTTTGGCTCTAAAATATGCCAGTTTTGTTGTTTATCTTGCAGGCGTAATTGACCGCCCCAATCTTCTTGCCATTCTGAATGTAAATACAATACCGCAGAAACCATCCGATCATTTTTCTTTTGTGGATTGTCACGGTGTAAGGCATAAAACTCACCTGCGTTGTAACAGGCAAAATGTGCTTCGACTTCACGAATGCCGAAGAAAAAAACTTGATTCAGCTCCTGAGCCAGTTGCATCAGCGTTGCAACATGTTGTTCTGCAATCGGTAAATTTTCGTTAATCCATAAAATGTGATCACTGCGAATTTGACTCACCACGCCATTTTGAATAGCTGCATCACGAAATTCATTTAAATGGTGCATACATTCTTGGTGAACAGTTTGTAAGTATTCTTCAGGGTATGCTTGATCAATGATACTAAAACCTGATTCATCTAAATCATTGATAATTTTATTTATATCCCAGTTTTGTGGTAGAAGCTCAGTCATAATTCCCCAGTTAAAATTCAAATCTATCGAAAAAGTCAGTTATTTTAGAACAACTGTCCAATCCGCATCGATGTTTTTTTCATGTTAAGATAGCCGTTGATTTTAGGAATTGATAGAAACATGAATTACCGTCACCATTTTCATGCGGGCAACTTTGCCGATGTTATGAAGCATGTGCTTTTGCTGCAACTACTGGCACGTCTCAATGCAAAAGATAAACCTTATCGTTATATCGACACGCATGGTGGTGCGGGAAAATATGACTTATCTCAAGCGCCTTCACAGAAGTCTGGTGAATATCTTTCAGGTATTCATCGTTTGATGCAATTGCCATCGATTCAAAAGCGCCATGCACCTGAAGCGGTACAGCAATATTTGAATTTGGTTGAAAACATGCGTGTCGAAGATGGTCGTGGCGCTTATCCAGGTTCGCCATGGTTTGCATTGCAAGGCATGCGCGATATCGACAAAGCCACTGTTTTTGAAATGCAGCGCGATGTCTTTCAGCAGCTTCGCCAAAATATTCGTGACCGCCGTGCGGGTTTGCATGAACGTGATGCTTATGAAGGGTTACTTGGCGTAATTCCGCCAAAAGAAAAACGTGGTTTGGTGATGATTGATCCCCCTTACGAACTTGAACGTAAGGACTTTCCACAATTGGTTGAATTGTTAGTCAATGCTTATAAAAAATGGCCGACAGGTGTATTTGCGGTTTGGTATCCAATTAAAGACCGTGCCATGATTGAACGTTTTGAGAAAAAAATGAGTAAAACGGGCATTCGTCGTCAGCTCGTTTGTGAAATCTGTGTTTGGCCAGATGATACACCAGTCGGTTTAAATGGCTGTGGTATGTTGATTATTAACCCACCTTGGCAGTTTGCTGAGCAAGCAGATCAGGCATTACAGTGGCTATTCCCGCATTTGCGCATGCAAGAGAACGGTGGTTCTGTTGCAGTCAAATGGCTGGTGGGTGAATAATACGGTTTTAAATCAAAATACTGGGGAAGCAACAACATGACCAATGTGCCCAAACACAATGGAGATTGTTCAGATGATGCTTATGATGGGCTAACATTTGAAGTCATCGAAGAAGAGCATACGCATGAAGGGCAGCGCATTAAACGCCGTGGAATTTATTTATGGCCTAACTTGATTACCACTGCAGCATTGCTGTCAGGCTTTTATTCGATTATTTCGAGTATGGATGGACAGTTTATCCATGCAATTTATGCCATCTTTCTTGCGGCATTGTTTGATGGGCTTGATGGTCGTGTTGCACGTGCAATTGGTGCACAAAGCGCTTTCGGTGAACAATTTGATTCGTTATCGGATTTGATTGCTTTTGGTCTTGCACCTGCAATTTTAATGTATAGTTGGAGTTTGCACGGTTTAGGTCGTATTGGTCTGGCTTGTTGTTTCGTTTATACCGCATGTGCTGCATTCCGCTTGGCACGTTTTAATGTTCAAATTGGTGTGGTTGATAAACGCTATTTTATCGGTGTTGCTAGCCCACTCGCTGCGATTTTAGTGATCTGTCTAGTTTGGGTGAGTCGTGATTATTCACATGTATTTAATGTGAAAGAATTATCTACCCAAATTGGTTATGCCATTTTCATGGTTGTGGTTGGTTTGCTGATGATTTCGAATATGAAATATTATTCATTCAAGCAGATGGATCGTAAGCGTGTGCCATTTGTTGTAATGTTGCCAGTTGTGCTGATTTTGGCAGCAATGACCTATAACATTCCTGTGGGTATATTAGTGGTTGCAAGTATTTATGCTCTATCAGGAATTGTGACTACTTTTTTAGCAAGGAAAAAAGTAACATAAAAAATAAAAGCCACATTTATGGAGGTTGTTGTGTACTGGAACAGTTTTTCCAAATCAGCGAAACAGCCTCCAGATTTGACCCAATTGCAGTGGCTGCCAAATCTTCAATATAAAACACTACATTATGGCTTGGTCTTTTTAAATCTGCCTGCGCCACTTCATTACATCAATTTTCTAAGTTTACTGGGTATACCCAATATTCCTGTTTTACAAAATCCGGCAGCAGTGACAACAACTGAATTTGATACAGCTTGGATTTTTCATTCTTGCAGTTTAAGTCAACTAAACTGTCTACAAAGCTATTCAATACAAGATGATTGTGGGCAAACACCAGAACTTATCAACTTTGATCAAACCATTAAAATTGTAAAAGCAGAGCAAAGCTTTAGATTGATTCACGAATATAGTGAACTCGCATTTTTACTGAACATTCAGTTACATCCACCACGCTATAAAAATTATCCATTTAATCTCGGGATTATGCAGCAATGGGTTTGTCCAGCCAGTATGCAAGGTACATTACGTTATAAAGAACAAAGCTATCAGGTACAAAGTACTGGTATTTTTAGCTATGCACGAACCATTCAACTTCCATTTTGGAGTTGGTATTTTTATACAAGACAAATAATTCAAGTTGAGCATTTGCAATTTATCTTTTATCAAATTCGCAATCGTTTTAATCAAATTATTCACAGTAAACTCATTTTGCTAGACACACAGCAGCAAAAAATTAAAACATATTTACATAATGTTGAGTTTGAAGTGGTGCGTGTTTACCCTAAAGTTGTTACGCCAAATGGTTTGAGCATGTACTTACCTCGTGAATTTTCTTGGCATTTACAGCATCGACATCTCAAAATTCAACTATTTGCCGAAGCAAGAGGGGATTATAAGTTTGGATTTGGTGCGGGCTATGTTGGAAGTTTTAGCTATAAACTTAAAATGAATCAGAAATACTATGAAGGTGAGGCAGGATATTGTGAATATGTTGACTGTCGTGCACTCAAGTGGCAGGAAATAAATGCCACTGAGAAGCATTTCTTCAAAAAAACCGTACAAGATCTAGCCTGCCAACCCCTAAAAACGCCGAAATAGGGTAAAGTTTAATCGGTTGTAAGA
>NZ_JAKLTL010000031.1:0-5333 GCF_022012315.1 Acinetobacter sp. ME22 | reverse complement strand
TAGTGAGTTCATACAGGCTATAAATGATGCAAAAAATTTATTAGGTGGCATTTTTGAAAATGATGACTACCTTGCTTCAATGGGATACGTCCTAAGACGTGCTGTTGAAGATATGGAAAAACATGATGTTTTTGTCACAAGCTTTAGTAAAAAATCTGATTTATTAAGTCAATGGAGAGGTTATTGCCCTCAAGGCTCTGGTATTTCATTAGGTTTTGATCAAGATTTAATTAAAAAATATTGTGAAAATCATGGTTTTAGACTAGAAGAGTGTATTTATGATCAAAATATACAAGCAACTTTTACCCATAAAATTATCTTTGATGGTCTGAATGAACTTCCACAACTTCAATTAACAAGAAAAGAATTTGATAACCTTTCTTTAAGGGAAAAATTGGACTTTGAATTTTCTAGTCGAGAATATCTTGATTCTAAAGAACATAGCCATTTGTTAGATCAAGCAATAATTAATTTATATGGAAAACTTAATCAAAATGCACCTCTAATTAAAAACCATGGTTTTCATGAGGAAACAGAATGGCGAATTATTGTAACCGACCCAAAAATCAATGTGTCTTATCGCCCTGCAAAATCTTATTTAATTCCTTATTTAATACTTCCTATTTTGGAAGAACATCCTGACATTCTTAAAGAAATATATATTGGTCCAAGCCCTGAAACAGCTAGATGTAAAGCATCAATTGAATATTTATTAAATGATAAAAATATAAAGGGGGTTGAAATTAAAGTATCAAAGATACCTTTCACTAGTTGGTAGAAACCGAACGAGTGTCTACGAGTGATTGAGCATCATTAAAATTTTATTCTAGTTTTTTCTCTGATTACAAAGTTCCCATCTTAAAACTCAATGAGGTTAACAGAGCAAAGCGACTCTATAGCAATTGATTTAGATCGAGCGTACGCGAGAAAAAATCAATGAGCGAAGCGAATTCATTGTTGCTTTTGCTTTTAGATTTCACAAATAAAATTATTTAAAAACTGCCCCTACGAAGCGAGGAACGAGCTTCAATAGAGTACGAGCTTTAGCGAGTACCTAGGGCAGTTTGCACTCCCCTCTCGAAGGCTTTTAATTTTTTTTAAAGCTTTTAAATGCTTTTAAGTGAGCTGAAACTCTTGTTATCAAAGGGTTTCAGCCTGTATAAACGGACATTAGCTCTTGTATAAACGGACATTAGCTCTTGTATAAACGGACATTAGCTCTTGTATAAACGGACATTAGCTCTTGATTAAGGGACATTAAAAATATTGACCTTAAAAAGATATTACATTACATTGTCCGTTAATTAGATAATAATAAGTGCTTCTTATGAAGAATAGTTTAGTCGTGAAAGATAACGCTCTAATAAATGCCAGTTACAACCTAGAGCTAACAGAACAGCGACTGATCATGCTGGCCATTATTAACGCTAGAGAATCAGGACATGGCATCACGGCAGATAGTAAATTAGAAATACATGCCAGTGACTATGCAAAACTTTTTAATGTGTCCGCAGATGCCTCTTACAAAGCTCTAAAAGAAGCTGTAAACAACATTTTTAATCGTCAATTTAGCTATACAGCAGAGTATAAAAAAACGGGGAAGGTCGGTATTGTCCGCTCTCGCTGGGTGAGCCGTATTTTTTATGTAGATGACTTAGCATTATTAGAAATTACTTTTGCCCCCGATGTCGTACCTCTAATCACTCGATTAGAAGAGCATTTTACAAAGTACGAAGCCAAACAAGTTGCTCACCTAACAAGTAAATATGCCACTAGGCTTTATGAATTACTTATTGCTTGGCGTGAAGTTGGGAAAGTTCCACAGCTAGAGCTTAATGAGTTTAGAAATAGACTAGGGCTTATAGATAACGAATACACGGCTATGAGTGATTTTAAAAAACGTGTACTTGAACCCTCTATTAAGCAAATTAATGAGCATACAGATATTACTGTCACTTATGAGCAACACAAAAAAGGGCGCACAATCACAGGGTTTTCATTCAAATTTAAGCAAAAAGCACAGCCAAAAATTGAAGCCAAACGAAATCCAAACACCCCAGACTTTTTTATCAAAATGACTGATGCGCAACGTCATTTATTTGCCAATAAAATGTCTGAAATGCCTGAGATGGGGAAATATTCGCAAGGTACAGAAAGCTACCCACAATTTGCGATCCGTATTGCTGAAATGCTTTTAGATAAAGAAAAGTTTAAAGAGTTTTATCCTCTTTTGAAAAAACTGGGATTTAAAGAGTAAATATTTTAAAATAAATCAATAGTTTAAAACCCAACCTAGTGTTTAGGAATTAACGTGGAAATTAATCACAAAATTTTAAAAAAATTACAGGATGCACTGAGTGCAGAGTACTTATATACAAAGAAAATTGATTTTTATAGTTGGCTAATTTTAGTTAATAATTTATTAGCGTTTTCTGTTCCTTTAATTGTTTTAACTTCTCTTTATCTTACAAAAGGCACTGGTTTAGAAAGCTTTTTTAACATCACATCTACCTTATCTTCTTTAGTTTTATTAATACTTACTGGTTTTATGTTCATCACAGGGATACCCGATAAAAAAGAGAAATTCATTGTAGCTAGAAGAATTAATCGCAGAACACAAAAAGAGTGTAGGGATAATTTATATAATAATAACGATAACTTAAGTTACTTTTTAAATCATATTCATGATATTGATGATGATGATTTAGATAAATTAGGAAAAGTATCAATCAAAGAAAAACAGGCTTCTTTCCGATATGCCTTAGAGAAACTTGATTTAGGTTGTGAGGTCTCTTGTCCTGTCTGCAATAAAAACCCATTAACACATAATGATGATAGTAAATCATGTCAAATGTGTGGCTTACCATCAGACAAAAATCCAAGTAATGAAACATCACAAAAGAAGGTAGAATCTGATGATAATCCTCCAGCAACAGAGAAAAAATAATGTCTACAATCATCAACGCTTTCGATAATTTTTATGGATCTTTAGATTCATCACAAAAACAAAAATTAATTGAACATATTATTAATGAGCATATTAAAGTAGCTTTAGAAGGATATGACTCTGGAGCATTAGTTGTACTGAAAGAAGGCTATAATTCTGGCAATAAAGTTATACTGACTAAAGGCTATAATTCTGGATCAACAGTTCGATTAAACAATAAGTGTTCTCTTTGCGGAAAGTAATAGAAAATCTAAAGATTAAATAATTTTCTATCCCGTTCCTCAGTCAAATACTCGTTGAGTTCAGCGAGTATTTTTTCTTTGTTAGCTTCATTAGCATTCATCTTTTTAATTAAATAAGAACCGAGCAAAATTTTACGCCGAGTATCATCCTTGCGCTCCTGTTCTTTTTTCTTGGTACGTTCTCTTGCTTCGATAGCCTGTTTTTGAGCTTTTAACTGTTTCAGCTTCTCTAACTGGGCTTCAATTTTCTTTTCAATATTTTCAGTTGATTTTGTCATAACGTCCAATTTCGGGATATAGAAAACCACTCAAGCATAAGGCTCTATGAATTGGAATTCAAGCGAGCTATATGCTATCGTGTTTTTCATGAAATGCGCACTTACGACTTGAACAAAGTTCAAGTCAAGTACGTCAGGGATTGCATCACTGAACACGCAAAAAATTGCTACACAATTTTTTTAAAAGGCAAAAGTAAAATGGCGATTTATCACTGCTCGACGAAAACGGTAAACCGAAGTTCTGGACGAACTGCGGTAGCATCGAGTGCCTATCGTTCAGGTGAAAAACTCAAGGATGAACGTACAGGGCTGACCCACGACTTTACGAGAAAAGATGGCGTGGCTCATTCCGAAATTATCTCAAATCTCGATATTCAAATTGACCGTAGCCAACTCTGGAATTTGGCGGAACAGTCCGAAAATCGCAAAGATGCCCGAACCGCTAGAGAATGGGTCATCGCCCTACCCGATGAATTAGACGCAGATCAACGTAAGGACTTGGCAAAAGCCTTTGCCACGGCCTTAGTTGATCGCTATGGCGTGATTGCAGACTTAGCCATTCACGAACCCAGCAAAGGCGGAAATGATAAAAACCATCACGCCCATATCATGCTCACCACCCGAAAGGCTGAATTAGACCCTGAAAACAATCTGATCCTGACCACAAAGGCAGAAATTGAACTCAGTAACGCCAAAAGAAAGACTCTCAACATGGGTACAACCCAAGAGGACATTAAACAAATTCGGGCAACATGGGCAGATCTGGCGAATCACGCCCTGGAACAAGCAGGACAACAGCAGAAAATTGACCACCGCAGCTATGCCGATCAAAACAACGGATTACAAGCCACGATTCATGAGGGCACTTCGGTCACTCAATTACGCAGACAAGGCATCGGCACCGAAATTAGCCGTTATAACGACAAGGTTAAACAGCACAACGCCCAATACTTGAACCAAAAAGAACAGCAGAAAGAAACCACGCTCCAACGTGGCTTTAACCGTGTAGAACAAGGCTTTGACCAATGGCAAAAAGACCGAGAAGCCAAACGCATAGAACTAGAACGCCAAGCTGAACAGAAGCGACAGCAAGAACGAGAAATGAAACAAGCCGAACAAAAGGCATCACCTAATTTGAATAAAGGCGGATGGTCACGATGAGCAACCCAGACGATGATTTAGACGACCAGTTATATATTTTATTGGCTTCTATGAAAGAATATCGAGAAGCCATAGCAGATGATAAGAAGCGATTAGAGGTGTTTTACAGCCAAGTTGCTACAGGTGTGCTCGACAAGGCTGAAAAATCGCTACAGGACACCAATAAACAAGCCATAGGTGCATTAAAGAGCCGTATTCAAGAACTCGACAAGGCAACAAGCCGTTTGAACACCCAATTCATCATTGTGTACGCCAGTGCTTTTATTGGATTGGTCATTATTTTATTTTTGGCGTTGTTCCTATTCATCCCAAGCATGGACGAAATTCAACAGCGTAGATCTGAAGTAAACAACCTCAAACAGTACAACCTAGACATATCCAAGTGCGAGGGAAAAACCTGCGTCAGAGTGATAAAAAAGCAGTGCGGATATGGGGAAAATGGCGATTACTGTGTGATTGACCCTAAATAATTTCGGGCGGTACTTTGCTCTGTTCTTGGTCATTACCAAATAAATACGATAGTCGCAAAGTTGCCCGACTTTGAGATATGGCTAAAGCCATATCTCAAAGTATCGAGCTAGATTTTTTAATATAGGAATTTATAAGAATGGGGATGCTGTATCACTATACAAGTTTGCAGGGATTAATCGGAATCATTTCAAGTAGTTCTCTTTGGTGTAGCCATTGTGAATATTTAAATGACTC
>NZ_JAKLTL010000030.1:0-5416 GCF_022012315.1 Acinetobacter sp. ME22 | reverse complement strand
ATTATAATGGGCTTTATTTTTTGGTTGGAATGAGTCCTTGAGTATTATTGTTGCTTTAGATGCAAAAAGCCAAGCCCAAGCTTTAACAATTGCTGAACAGCTTGATCCTGAATTGTGTCGTTTAAAAGTGGGTAAAGAGCTATTTACGCATGAAGGTCCACAAGTTGTAAAAGCATTGCACCATTTGGGGTTTGAGGTCTTTTTAGACCTGAAGTTTCATGATATTCCAAATACAACTGCCCAAGCGGTTTGTGCTGCAGCAGATCTTGGGGTTTGGATGGTCAATGTACATGCATCTGGCGGTCGTAAGATGATGGAAACCTGCGTTGAACGTCTAAAAGCTGGAAACTACTCTACTCAATTGATTGCCGTAACAGTTTTAACATCAATGGGACGTGAAGATCTTCGCGATATTGGTTTAGATATTGAGCCAGTAGATCAGGTTCGTCGTCTGGCTAAATTAACTTATGATTGCGGGCTAGATGGTGTGGTATGTTCTGCACAGGAAGCTAAAATTTTGCGTCAGGACTTGGGAAGTGAATTTGCTTTAGTAACACCAGGTATTCGTCCTGTTGGTGCAAATGCTGATGATCAGAAACGCATTGTGACTCCTGCACAGGCAATGCAAGACGGCTCTACGCATTTGGTTATTGGTCGCCCAATTACCCAAGCTGAAAATCCTCAGCAAGTTGTACATGATATTTTAGCGACATTGTAAAAGAGAAGTGCTTGCAAAAGATCTATATCTAAAAGCATCTTTTGCAAGTTCATAACTAAAAAGCTTGAAATTAAGCATAGCTTTATCAAATAATACATGCGAATTGTGCTGAGAAAAACATGGATGAATAGGTGATTTATTCAGCGTTTATAGTACAAGGGAATGAGTTTTTTAAATCACAGCATTTATGTATACCAACTTTATTGGAAACATAAACCTAACGACTTAGTTATTACAAAGTTGTTCAATTTATCGAATATTGAAGCTTATGTTTAATCCTAAATCTGAAAATAGTACAGCCGCATTATCTCCTGCGGAACGCTATGCACAAGCCTTATCTTCAGGGCAATTCATGTCTGATGATGCGCAAGCACAAGCTGTAAATGAATTAGAACGCGTTTGGCAAGAGCTAATCAGTCGTTATAAAGCCTCTAAAAAAGCCTTTCGTCGTTTCCGTCGCCAAACAACACCACAAGGTGTATATATGTGGGGTGGTGTTGGTCGTGGGAAAACATGGTTAATGGATCAATTTTTTGACTCTATTCCATTTCGACGTAAAACACGGATGCATTTTCACCACTTTATGCAATATGTCCATAAAGAGTTGAATAAGCTTTCTGGTCAACGAAATCCATTAGATATTGTTGCAGACCAAATCTATAAAGATGCGGTGATTATTTGTTTTGATGAATTTTTCGTTTCAAATGTCACAGATGCCATGATCTTGAGTGATTTATTTCAAAAGCTCTTTCAACGTGGCATTACGCTTGTTGCGACATCAAATATTGCACCAGATGGTTTATATAAAAATGGCATTCACCGTGATCGCTTTTTACCGACCATTGAAATGGTGAAGGAAAACTGTGCGGTTTTAAATGTTGATGCAGGTGTGGATTATCGTTTGCGTGTTTTAAAGCAAGCGCAGTTATTTAAAAATCCATTAACACCTGAAGCAGATCAATGGTTAGATGAACGTTTCCATGCTTTAACACAATCACAGCATATTGAAAAAAGTAGCATTGAGATTAATCATCGTCAGATTGAAACTTTAGGGCATAGTCAAGATGTGCTGTGGTGCGAGTTTAGAGAGCTGTGTTTAAAACCACGTAGTCCTGCAGATTTTATTGAGATTGCGAATATTTATAATACAGTTTTAGTGAGTCATATCCCACATTTGACCGACCAAATCAGTGATGCAACACGTCGTTTTATCTATTTGGTTGATGAATTTTATGACCGTGGCGTCAAATTGTTGCTAACTTCTCAAGACAGTATTATTGAGATTTATTCGGGTGAGAAGCTTGCATTTGAAATTGAGCGTACCCGATCACGTTTACTTGAAATGCAATCGGATGATTATCTGAATTCTGAGCATCGACAGATACAACAAACAGCTGATAAACAAAAAGAAATTTAACAATAAAAGCGCCTTTAAGGCGCTTTTATTTTCTTACATATGTTCAAAATAAAAGCATAGACGCTGTTGTTTAAAATTTGTTAGAGTCATTAAAGTTGTATTGATAACAACTGGCACTTTAGTCTAAGTATAGATATGTTGAAAATAATTTACATGGTTTTATTTTGTATTTTATTTTTATATAACAAATAGATAGTGATATTTTGTTATTTGTGAAATATTCGCTATTTCGCAAGGTAATAAAGCTATTCAGACCAGTATAAATGTTTATACTGAATATCTCGGTAATAAAAAGTAGCAAAATCAGGAAAGACAATGACTGCACGTATTCAAAAAGGCAAACTTGCAATTGCTAAGGAATTGTACGATTTTATTGAAAATGAAGCTCTACCTGGTTCAGGTTTAGACAGCGATAGCTATTGGAAAGGATTTGAACAAATTGTTGTTGATCTTGCACCAAAAAATAAAGCATTGCTAGCTAAGCGTGATGATCTACAAGCAAAAATTGATGAATGGCATCGTAACAACAGATTTGAACTTGAAGCTTACAAAGCTTTCTTGACTGAAATTGGCTACTTATTACCAGAAGTAGAAGATTTCCAAATTAGCACTGAAAATGTGGATGAAGAAATTGCGCTAATTGCAGGCCCTCAGTTGGTTGTGCCTGTGCGAAATGCACGTTATAGCTTAAATGCGGCTAATGCACGTTGGGGCTCTTTATATGATGCATTGTATGGTTTCGATGTCATCCCTGAAACTGATGGTGCAGAAAAAACCAAGGCTTATAACCCCGTTCGTGGTGCTAAAGTTGTTGCATTTGCAAAAAATTTCTTAAATGAGATTTTCCCATTAGCACAAGGTTCACATGCAGATGTGACTTCATATGTTGTAGAGAATAATCAACTTGTTGTGACACTGAAAGATGGCACAACAACAACGCTCGCCAATACTGCATTATTTGTAGGTTATAACGGTGAAGCTGCTCAGCCAACTGAAATCGTGTTGAAAGAAAATGGTTTGCATGCGATTGTGCAAATTGATGCCAATAGCCCAATTGGTCAAACAGATAGTGCAAGTGTAAAAGACATCGTGCTTGAAGCTGCTGTAACCACCATTCAAGATTTGGAAGACTCTGTTGCGGCCGTTGATGCTGAAGAAAAAGTTGAAGGTTACCGTAACTGGTTAGGCTTGATGCAAGGTACTTTAGAAGATGCCTTTGAGAAAGCTGGAAAAACTGTAAAACGTAAACTAAATCAGGATCGTAGCTATCATAATTTGGTGGGAAGCACCACAACTGTACATGGTCGTTCATTGATGCTACTACGTAATGTAGGGCATTTAATGACAAACCCTGCGATTTTGGTCGATGGTGAAGAAATTTACGAAGGCATCATGGATGCTTTAGTCACTCCATTATTGTCTAAGGTCGATATCTTGGGACAAAATGAAGTCAAGAACTCTCGTAAAGGTTCAATGTATATTGTTAAACCAAAAATGCACGGCCCTGAAGAAGTTGCATTTGCAGTTGAACTATTTGAACGTGCCGAGCAGTTGATTGGCTTACCAGCGAAAAGCTTGAAAGTCGGAATTATGGATGAAGAGCGTCGTACATCTGTCAACTTGAAAAACTGTATTGCGGCTGCGAAAGAGCGTACCATTTTCATTAATACTGGCTTTATGGATCGTACGGGTGATGAAATCCACACCTTTATGGAAGCAGGCCCGATGGTACGTAAAGTTGAAGTGAAAAACCAAAAATGGTTTGCGGCTTATGAAAACCGTAACGTGATGATCGGCTTACAATGTGGTTTGCATGGTAAAGCACAAATTGGTAAAGGCATGTGGCCAAAACCAGACATGCTGCTTGATATGTATAAAACCAAAATTGAGCATCCTCAAGCAGGTGCATCTTGTGCATGGGTTCCATCTCCATCAGGCGCAGTAATTCACGCGATCCATTACCACAAATGTAATGTTTCACAACGTCAGCAAGAATTGCTATCAGAAACAGCATTACCTTTGAATGATTTGTTGACTCCTCCATTGGCGGCAGAAACAAATTGGACTGCTGAAGAAATTAACAACGAACTTGAAAATAACTGTCAGGGTATTCTAGGTTATGTTGTTCGCTGGGTGGATTTAGGTGTAGGTTGTTCTAAAGTTCCAGATATTAATGATGTGGGCTTAATGGAAGACCGTGCAACACTTCGTATTTCTTCGCAGCACGTTGCAAACTGGTTGCGTCATGGCATTGTGACTCAAGCGCAAGTTCAGGAAGTTTTAGAGCGTATGGCGCGTATTGTTGATGAACAAAATGCCAATGACCCTGAATACACTGCAATGTCGACTGATTTTGCAAATAATATTGCATTCAAAGCTGCATCTGACTTGATTTTTAAAGGTGCTGAACAACCAGCAGGCTACACAGAGCCTTTACTTCATGCTGCACGTTTGAAATTGAAAGGTTATACAGGCGATTAATTGATTGCCTAACAAAAAAATCCTCTTTGGAGTAATAATGCCAGTCAGTTAAGCTGATTGGCATTTTTTTCTTTGGATATTTTGCAGGTTTTGCTTTAATGACTCTCGGACACAGCTTATGCTTTTTCAGGAAATACATACATTTTTGAATCATACTGAGTTTGTCGGAGACTTTTTACTTAAGTTAGGTCAAAATATAGAATTTCCAACACCAAATACTCAAAAATTCCATCATGGGGTAGAGGCTCTCAAGCATAAAAAAAGACATGAAAACTTATGCGGATGATTTGATTGCCAATCATCCAAATATATCATAGGTGGATAAAGTGAAAATATATGTGAAAGAAAACAATATGCTAGTAAATGCTGCTCATCAAAGTGTCGATTATCCAAAGGTAATTCAATTATCCGAAATAAATGCTCCACGGTCTGATTTCAAAACATTAGAACGAGAATATGCTAAAGATGGCTTATCTGGTGATGCGTTATATCAAAAGATTAATGATGATATGTTTAACTTTGGCTGTTTTGTGGCAGGTACTTTAGTTACAACAGATAAAGGTAAAGTACCAATTCAAGATATCAAAGTCGGGGATCTGGTGCTGTCCAAACCCGAAGACGGTATTGGCGAGCCTGAATTCAAACCAGTGCTCAAAACCTTTGTCCATGAAGAAAAACCGATATGGATAGTGCGAGCCAGTAAAAGCCCTAATTTTTTTGACAGTCAAGGAGAGGAGATAGACTATCAAAAATATAAACTTGCAAGGGAAGCCATTGACTTTTTAGCGACCCCCAATCAT